>NC_017257.1 GCF_000225445.1 Buchnera aphidicola str. Ak (Acyrthosiphon kondoi)
ATTTAATTATCTAAAAAAATAGCGAAATTTTTATATATAAAAATTTCGCTATTTTTTTAGATTTTTAGAATGTTATTATTTATTTTTTTATAAAAGTTTTAAGAATGTTATTTTGCATTTATTATATAAGAAGCGTTTATTAAAAAAAACAGCATGCATGTATTTAAAAAAAAAAAAAAAACACAAATTATTTTACTTTTTTATTGGAGAAAATAAAGAAAAAAATGCTCTTTATGAGAGGGGGAGATGAAAAAATAAGATCAGTATAAATTTTTAAAATAGAAAATGCTACGAATAAACGTATATTTTAAAAAAATTTAAATAATCTTAACTATCAGGATATGTGTTTGTGGCTATTTTTCGTAAATAATAATAACTGATATTAACTTGTTTTTTTAATCCATTGGGCCCCAATTTTGTTAATTCACTAACAGAATACTTGGCCACTAAAGCACGCAGAATAGTTTGTCTAGCTTCTTTTTCATCTAATGAAATTAAACGTTGCGCATTCTTCTTCTTTTTGTAAAAAGCATGCTTGGAAATTCTATACTTAAAAATATTTTTAATTTGACTATCTTTAGAACGTCTTTTAGCATCAATCATAGTTATTGGTTTAAAACCTTTACTAATGAGATTTTTGTTTATCCATCCCAATTGTTGTTTTTTAGCATTTATTAATTTTTTTTCGGAAATACCAAATAGCATAAAAAATAATGGAGTAAGCGTAATCATTTTAGGCATATAATTACCTAATATTTTATCCCAAGTTTTTTTACAAGTAACAAAACCCATTGGTTCCATAAAATTAGTAATTAATCTAGAAGCACGAGTAATAGATTTATTACCTGCCTTAGATAAAGTGGACAAACCGCATTCGTCAGATAATTGTTCAACAGATGCTTGAACTAAATCCGAAGAAATATTAAAATGATAAAGCATAGCTAAAACCATAGCTCGCATAGCACATGCGCGATGCTCGTTTAGTCTTCTAAATCTTTTTAAAGGAAACCCCATTTTAATATTTTTAACTTGTAAAAAATAATTTAGTTCACATCGAGCTACATCTATTTCTGATGCTCTTTTCATAGCATAACAGATAAAAGAAGGTCTACGTTTATTATTTTTTGGTGGTGTAAAAAAGGGATTAGGGTTATGTATATAACATTTTCTTGATATCATAAAATGATACTTAAAATAGTAGATAGGTTGATTTATCATACATTAACAAATATAAAATTAATTTTTTAAGTTTTTAAATTTTTTATATTTGAGAATATATACTTTACTTTTTTTTTTTTTTATGAATAAATATAATTTATAAAAAGAAAAGATATTTTTAACATAAATTTTAATTATTTTCAATAACAAGTTATTAAAACTTTAAAAAATACTCATATTTTTTATGTAATGTAAAAATATGTTTAAAGATTTGATTTATATTTAAAATAATAATACTTATCATTCAAAAACACTAGTTAGGTAAAAAAATGGAAAAAATTATTGAAAAAACTATATATGCTTCTCGCTGGTTGATGTTTCCTGTATATGTAGGTCTATCATTTGGATTTATATTATTAACGTTGAAATTTTTTCAACAAATTGTATTTATTATTCCTGATATTGTAGCCATGTCTGAATCAGGCTTAGTTTTAGTAGTTTTATCCTTAATCGATATTGCATTAGTAGGTGGATTATTAGTTATGGTAATGTTTTCTGGATATGAAAATTTTATTTCCAAAATGGATATACAAGATAATCAAAAAAGATTAGGATGGATGGGGACTATGGATGTAAATTCTATAAAAAATAAAGTTGCATCGTCAATAGTTGCTATATCTTCTGTTCATCTTTTACGTCTTTTTATGGAAGCTGAAAAAATATTAGATAACAAAATTATGCTATGTGTTATAATTCATTTGACTTTTGTTTTATCTGCTTTTGGAATGGCATATATTGACAAAATGAGCAAAAAGAAACATATTCTTCATTAATCATTTTTTACTTAAAAAATAATAAAATTTGAAATTTTTTTGTATTAATGTTATATATGTTATGTGAAAAATATCTTATTCATTATATCATTTATCAAAAATTCTTCTTTTTAAAAATTTATTTTACTTTTAATCAAGTGTGTTTAGTGCCTAGAAAAAATTATATATATAATCCCAAACCATTTTTCAATCCACCTAAAAATGATAAAAAAAGATCTGCATTTATTTGTTATGCAATGAAAAAAGCATCAGAGATCGATGTCTCTAGAAGTAAATTAAATGATACCTTACTTCCTATAGATCCTAAAACTGGTAATGTTTTAACTCGATTTAGACAATTAAATAAACATAGAGCTTGTGCAATGAAAGCTATAGTACTTGCTATGTTATATTATTTTAATATCAATTCTAAATTAGTTGAAGCTTCTATTGAAAAATTAGCAGATGAATGTGGATTATCTACCTTATCAGACTCTGGTAATAAATCTATTACTCGTGCTTCACGTTTAATAAGTGAGTTTTTAGAACCAATGGGATTTGTTAAATGTAAAAAAATACAAAGTAAATCAATTAGTAATTATACACCTAAAAAAATTTTTTTAACCCCTATGTTTTTTATGTTATGTAATATCCCCCAATCCAAAATAAATATTTACTTATCTAATAAAATAAAGTTATCGAAAAAAAAGAAGGAAAGGGGAATTTTTATTTCTTTTTCAGATACAAAAATAATATCACAACTGGATGAAAAAACAGCTAGAAATAAAATTTTAAATGCTTTGATTAATTACTACACAGCTGGTGAATTAACCAAAATAGGTCCTAAGGGTCTTAAAAAAAAGATAGATATTGAATACAGTAATTTATGTAATTTATATAAAAAAAAATCATAATAATAAATTTATACAATAAAAATTTCATCAGACATCGTACACAAAAAATTTTTTGTGTACGATGTCTGATGAAATTTTTATTGTATAAATTTATTTTTATTAAATAAAATATTTCATTATTTAAATTGAGAAAATTTTTATGAATTCTAAAGTTATTATTTTTGATACAACTCTGCGCGATGGGGAGCAAGCATTACAAGCAAGTCTTAGTGTTAAAGAAAAATTGCAAATTGCATTATCTTTAGAAAAGTCTGGTATAGATATCATGGAAATAGGATTCCCTATTTCATCACCAGGAGATTTTAAATCAGTTCAAACTATATCTAAGAAAATAAAAAACAGTCGAATATGTAGTTTAGCTCGTTGTGTAGAAAAAGATATTGACGCAGCTGGAGAAGCTATGTCTTCATCTAGTTCTTTTCGGATTCATATTTTTTTGGCTACCTCAACTTTACACATGGAATCAAAATTAAAAAAGAATTTTAATGAAATAATAGATATGGCTGTTTTTTCAGTAAAGAAAGCTTTACGTTATACAGACGATATTGAATTTTCTTGTGAAGATGCTAGTAGAACTACAATGGATAATTTATGTCGTATTGTAGAAAAACTAATAAAATCAGGTGTAAAAACAATTAATATACCTGATACAGTAGGGTATACAATACCTAATGAATTATCTTTAATAATCAAAAATTTGTTTGAGCGTGTACCTAATATTCACAAATCCATAATTTCTGTACATTGCCATGATGATTTAGGAATGGCTGTAGGAAATTCAATATCAGCTATACAGGCAGGAGCTAGACAAATAGAGGGCACTATAAATGGAATTGGTGAAAGAGCTGGAAATACAGCGTTAGAAGAAGTAATTATGGCTATAAAAGTTAGAGAAGATATATTAGGTGTTTCTACTAATATCAACCATAAAGAAATTTATCGTACTAGTCAAATTATTAGTCAAATTTGCAATATGCCAATTCCATCTAATAAAGCGATAGTAGGTAGCAATGCATTTGCACATTCTTCTGGGATTCATCAAGATGGTGTTTTAAAAAATAGAAGAAATTATGAAATCATGGACCCTAGTAGTATTGGTTTAAAAGAGGTAAAACTTAATTTAACTTCTCGTTCTGGAAGAGCGGCAGTAAAACATTATATGGATGAAATGGGATATAAAAAAAGTGACTATAACATAGATGAACTATATGCTGCTTTTTTAAAATTAGCTGATAAAAAGGGTCAGGTTTTTGATTATGACTTAGAAGCATTAGCATTTATTAATAAGCAACAAGATGAATTAGAATATTTTTCTCTAAAATTTTTTAGCGTACAATCTATTTCTAATGGTTTATCAACTGCATCAGTTAAATTATTATGCGGAAAAAAAACATATACAGAATCTTCTACGACAAGTAATGGACCAGTTGATGCTATTTATCAAGCATTAAACAGAATAACATGTTTTCCTATAATATTACAAAAATTTCAACTTGTTGCTAAGGGTAAAGGTAGGGATGCATTAGGTCAGGTAGATATTTTAGTTGAACATGAAAAAAGAAAGTTTCATGGAGTGGGTTTAGCTACTGATATTATCGAATCTTCAGCGCAAGCGATGATTAATGTATTAAATAATATATGGAAAGCAAAAGAGGTTAATAAAAAGTTAAAAACTTTAAAAAATTTTAAAAATAATTAATCTTTTTGTTAGATACATTGTCATTTTTTAATTTAAATTTGATTTAAAAAAGAGGTTTTTATATGAAAAAAAGTTATCGTATTGCAGTATTACCTGGTGATGGAGTAGGTCCTGAAGTTATGCAAGAAGCATATAAAATTATAGATATTTTAAAAAAAAAATTCTTGTTATCTCTAGTAATTGAAGAATTTAATATTGGAGGAATAGCTATTGATCGTGAGGGTGTTGCTTTGCCAAAAAGCACATTAATAGGATGTGAAAATGCTGATGCTATTTTATTTGGTTCTGTTGGAGGCAAAAAATGGGACAAACTTCCCATAGAAAAACGTCCGGAAAGAGCGTCTCTATTACCCTTAAGAAAACATTTTAATCTTTTTTCTAATTTAAGACCAGCAAAATTATATCCAGAATTACAATGTTTATCTCCTCTTCGTTCTGATATTGTAAAAGATGGATTTGATATATTATGTATTAGAGAATTAACAGGGGGGATTTATTTTGGTAAACCTAAGGGGTATGTAATCGAAAAAGATGCGAAATATGCTTTTGATACGGAAATTTATCATGAGTATGAAATCATGAGAATTGCTCATTTAGCTTTTAAATTAGCACGTTTTAGGAGAAAAAAAGTTTGTTCTATAGATAAATCAAATGTTCTTCAAAGTTCAGTCTTATGGAGAGAGATAGTAGATAATGTGTCTAAAAAATATCCAGATGTTTATCTATCTCATTTATATGTTGATAATGCTACTATGCAGATTATCAAAGATCCTAATCAATTTGATATATTATTATGTTCTAATCTCTTTGGAGATATCATTTCTGATGAATGTGCTATAATTACTGGTTCGATTGGAATGTTACCATCAGCTAGTTTAAATGAAAAAAATTTTGGATTATATGAACCAGCTGGGGGATCTGCACCTGATATTCAGGGTAAAAATATTGCTAATCCTATTGCTCAAATTCTTTCGCTTTCTATGTTAATTAGATATGGAATGAATTTAAATGAAATTGCAGATAAAATTGATCGAGCTGTAAGTTTTTGTTTAAAAAAAGGTTATAGAACGGCAGATATAGCAAATAATAATGATTTTTTAAAAACAAATGAAATGGGTGATGCAATTGCTGATTCTTTAATTAATGGTGAATAATAAAAATGAAGAAAACTTTATATGATAAAATATATGATTCACATATTGTTTTTAATGAAAAAAATAATACGTCTCTTTTATATATAGATTTACATTTGCTTCATGAGGTTACCTCGCCTCAAGCTTTTGATTCATTACGAGATAAAAATAGACAAGTTAGACAACCTAAAAAAACTTTTGCTACTATGGATCATAATGTTTCGACAAAAAGTCAAGATATTAACGCATCTGGATCAATGGCAAAAAAACAAATGGAACAATTAATTAAAAATTGTAATGAATTTAATATATCATTATATGATATTAAACATCCTAATCAAGGTATAGTGCACGTCATTGGTCCTGAACAAGGCATGTCTTTACCAGGCATGACAATTGTATGTGGTGATTCTCATACATCTACTCATGGTGCTTTTGGGGCATTAGCTTTTGGTATTGGTACTTCAGAAGTAGAACATGTTCTTGCTACTCAGACATTAAAACAAAAACGTTTTAAAAATATGAAAATAGAAATTGTAGGAAAGATGCAGAAATTTATTACTGCAAAAGATATAATTCTATTTATCATTGGGGAATTGGGATCATCAGGAGGATCTGGATATATAATTGAGTTTTGTGGAGATGTAATTAAAAAAATGAGCATGGAAGAAAGAATGACAATTTGTAATATGGCAATTGAGATGGGTGCAAAATCAGGATTAATAGCCCCTGATGAAATTACATATTCATATTTAAAAAATAGAATGTATTCACCACATGGTGTACTTTGGGAAAAATCATTAAAATTTTGGAAAGATTTAAAAACTGATAAAGATGCTTTTTTTGATAAAGTTTTTAAGATAAATATATCAAATCTTTCACCACAAATTACTTGGGGGACAAATCCTGATCAGGTAATGGGGATTGATCAAAAAATACCTAATTTTCATAGTTTTAATAATTCAATAAAACAAGATTTAGCAAGATCTGCTTGTAAATATATGGGTTTAAAAACAGGTACTTATTTAACTGATATTACTATTCATAAAGTTTTTATTGGTTCTTGTACTAATGCACGTATAGAAGATTTAAGAGCAGCCTCAAAGATAATAAAAAATAAAAAAATTTCTGATAATGTTAAAGCCATTGTTGTCCCTGGTTCAGGTTTGGTAAAGAAACAAGCTGAAAGTGAGGGGTTAGATAAAATTTTTATTGATGCAGGTTTTGAATGGCGTTTGCCTGGTTGTTCTATGTGTTTAGGCATGAATAAAGATAGATTAAATGATGGTGAACGTTGTGCTTCTACTAGTAATCGAAATTTTGAAGGTCGTCAGGGCAGAGGAGGGAGAACACATTTAGTAAGTCCCATCATGGCTGCTGCAGCAGCTATATATGGTAAATTTTTTGATGTAAGAAAATTAGATAATAGTGAGATTAATAAAAAATGTTAAAATTTATTGGTCATACAGGTATTGTTGTTCCCTTAGATATATCTAATATAGATACGGATATTATTATTCCTAAGCAATTTTTAAAAAGAGTAAATAAAATTGGATTTGGTAAATACTTATTTCATGACTGGCGTTTTCTTGATGTAAATCAAAAGATTAAAAATGAGCAATTTATTTTAAATAAGAAAATTTATAAAAATGCAAGTATTTTATTAACTGGTGAGAATTTTGGCTGTGGATCTTCAAGAGAGCATGCTGTTTGGTCTTTAGTAGATTATGGATTTAAAGTAATCATAGCACCTAGTTTTGCTGATATTTTTTATGATAACAGTTTTAATAATAAACTACTTTTAATTACTTTAAGTAAAAGTGAAATTTCATTTCTTTTTGATATTGTAAAGTGTGATATAGCTATTAATTTTAATATTAGTTTAATTGATAAAACAATTACTGTAAATAAAAATATATTTTCATTTGAATTAGATGATTCTTATTATTTTTGTTTATTAAATAATTTAGATAGTATTGACTTAACTATGAAACATTTATCGGATATAAAAACTTATGAAGGGGGTATATCTGATTTTATTTTAGAAAGGCGAGAGTTTAAATCTTAA
>NC_017258.1 GCF_000225445.1 Buchnera aphidicola str. Ak (Acyrthosiphon kondoi)
ATGGAAAAAAGCCCATATGAAATTGAAATAATTCAAAAAAAGGCTAGTTATCACTCCGATCCTACAAAAATTTTCAATCATCTTTGTGGATCAAGATCATCAACTTTATTACTTGAAACAGCAGAAGTTAATAAAAAAAATGATTTAGAAAGCATAATGATTATTGATAGCGCCCTACGTGTTTCCGCTATAAAAAATTCTGTCAAAATAACGGCTCTATCTGATAATGGAATGAAAATACTATCTGCATTAAAAAAAAATTTTCACGAAAAAATAAAAATATTTGAAAAAAATAAAAGTGTTAATTTAATTTTCCCCCCTATAGAAAAAAATATTGATGAGGATGAAAAAATTTTTTCATTATCAGTTTTTGATTCATTTAGATTTATTATGAAAATTTTTAAAAACACGAAAAAAATAAGTAAAGCAATGTTTTTTGGTGGGTTATTTTCTTATGATCTTATTTCAAATTTCGAATTTCTACCAAATGTAAAGAAAAAACAAAAATGTCCAGATTTTTGTTTTTATTTAGCAGAAACATTACTGGTTTTAGACCATCAAAAAAAAACATGCTTAATTCAAAGCAGTTTATTTAGTAAAAATTTAAATGAAAAAAAACGGATTATAGAAAGAACTAAAGAAATACAAAAAAAACTCAAAGAAAAATTAGATTCAATCCCTAAAAACAAAGTAAATTTAAAAACTGTATTAACTTCAAATATGAGCGATTTTGAATATTCGTCTATAATAAAAAAACTACAAAAACTTATTCAAAAAGGTGAAATTTTTCAAGTTGTACCATCTAGAAAATTTTTCTTACCTTGCAATAATTCATTAGCAGCTTATCAAGAACTAAAAAAAAATAATCCTAGCCCCTATATGTTTTTCATGCAAGATGAAAACTTTATATTATTTGGTGCATCTCCAGAAAGCTCTTTAAAATATGACGAAAACACAAGACAAATAGAACTTTATCCTATAGCTGGTACTAGACCTAGAGGAAGAAAAAGGGATGGTACTCTGGATTTAGATTTAGATAGTAGAATAGAACTTGAAATGAGAACTAATCATAAAGAACTTGCTGAACATCTAATGCTTGTAGACCTAGCACGAAACGATCTTGCTCGTATTTGTGAACCAGGATCTAGATATGTTTCAGATTTAGTTAAGGTTGATAAATATTCACACGTGATGCACTTAGTATCTAAAGTAGTTGGAAAATTAAAAAAGGGATTAGATGCTCTTCATGCATATTCATCCTGTATGAATATGGGCACATTAACAGGGGCACCTAAGGTACGAGCAATGCAATTAATCGCGGAATGTGAAAAAGAAGGTAGAGGCAGCTATGGTGGCGCTATAGGATATTTTACTGATTTAGGAAATTTAGATACTTGTATAACAATACGTTCAGCTTATGTTGAAAAAGATATTGCAACAATTCAGGCAGGTGCTGGTGTTGTTTTCAATTCAATCCCCCAAGATGAAGTTAAAGAGAGTTTGAATAAAGCAAAAGCTGTAATAAATGCTATAAAGAAAGCACATTTTATAACAGGATCTCTTTAAAAATGGCAAATATTTTACTTTTAGATAACATAGACTCATTTACCTACAATCTTGTTGAACAATTGAGAAATCAAAAAAATAATGTTTTAATTTATCGTAATACAGTAGATATTGATATTATTTTAAATGCACTTAAACAATTAACTAATCCTATTTTAATGTTATCACCAGGGCCCAGTTTACCTAAAAATGCAGGATGTATGTTAGAATTAATAAAAAAAGTTAAGGGTCAAATTCCTATAATAGGAATTTGTTTAGGTCATCAAGCAATAGTAGAAGCCTATGGTGGCATCATTGGCTATGCAGGTGAAATATTCCATGGGAAGGCATCATTAATCAACCATGATGGTTTAGAGATGTTTAGAGATATACCCCAACCATTACCTGTTGCTCGATATCATTCCCTAATCTGTAATAAAATTCCAAAAAATTTTATTATAAACTCTTATTTTCAAGAAATGATTATGTCTGTAAGAAATAACTTAGATCGCGTGTGTGGTTTTCAATTTCATCCTGAATCTATTTTAACAACTTGCGGAGATGAAATATTAGAAAAAATCATCAATTGGGCTTCTTTAAAATATATTACAAAATAGAAATAATGAAAAAAAAATTTTTTACTAGATATATCATATATGTCATTTTTTGACGAAATTCCTATATCTATTTTTAAAAAAACAGAGTGTTCCTATACTATAGAAATTTATGATTCAATGCCTAAATATGTCTGGAATCAAAAAAAAATACTCAATGATGCATCTAACGCTATAATAATAAGAAAATCAAACATACGCGGGAAAAAATTTTTAATAAAAATAAAACCTGCAATTATTGAAAAAAAAAATTTTAAGACAGTGTTAATATATCCTGGTGCAAGAGAAGAAATTGTTGAAGATGCATTAAGAAAAATCGCAGTACATGGCAAGGGTAAAATTATTGAAGGAAAAGCTGGTGTAATTTTTACTTTATATGAACTGCAAAAGGAACTTATTAAAACTGGTCATGGATATAATTTAAATGAAATAAAAGAATCTATCGAAGTCTGTAGAGGATCTACACTTGAATATATGACAGAAGATAAAAAAAAATTGATTAGTAGTAGTTTTTTTCCATTAATAGGAATTATAAAAAAAGATATAAATAACTTTAAATGTTATGTTCAATTCAATCCATTAGTTAACGAGTCACTTCTAAATTATTCCTTTAAACCATACAATTATACAATATGTATGAAAATTCATTCACCATTAGCTAGATATATGTATAAAAGAATGAGTCATTATTGGATTCAAGCCCATCAAAAATCACCTTACACACCCTCTCTTCTTAGTTTTTTAAATTACAGCCCCCGAGACTTAAGTGAACGTATGTCCGAAAATATACGAGCTATGAAAAACACACTCCAATTACTTATAAAAAAAAAATAATTAATAACTATGAAAAACAAGAAATAAAAATAGGAAAAAAAATTATAGATATAAAATATAAAATATTCCCCCATAAAAATTTTATAAAACAAACTATTTTTCATAACACAAAAAAAATAAATAAATAAACTTTTTAGCAAAAAAAGTTATCCACAATTTCTGTGTATAAGTTTATTGAAAAATTTGCAAATTTTTTAAATTTTTAATAATAAAAATAACATAAGACTATGTTTTTTATGACTTTTTTTTTAAAAAAATTTTTTTTAATGCATGTTAATAACATGTTCATAAGTCTGGGGATAAGTTTTGTATACATGTATTTAAATATTTTTTAGTATATGGGAATGTTGCACAGAAAAAAAGAAAAAAAACATTAAAAAACAAGTAATTAATTCAATTTTAGACCTCCCTATCCTTTAAAAAGAAAAAACAAATATATGTATATATATATAAAGTTTTTAATTGTTATTATTTCTTTATTTTATAGTACGTATTAGTATCATTTTATTTAACATATTCATTATATACTTAAATATATATACACTTTTTTCTAAAAAAAAATAAAAAAATCATAATGTTGCTTTAATTTAATAAATTAGTTATTATAAAAAAATTAAATCAAATTTTTTTGATTAAAAAGAGATGTAAATTA